>NZ_JAEKDC010000059.1:0-584 GCF_016405645.1 Pseudomonas sp. MF5691 | reverse complement strand
CCTTATCGGCGCTTTGGTGAAGGGGTGGGGCGAAGTCTCCCACGGTCTGTACTGGCTAGAGTCAGATGCTGGCTTTTAGTCCCACCACCCCTACAAGTCTAACCATACAAGCTGGCTTGCCTGCGATGGCGGTGTATCAGTCGATAAATGTATTGGCTGATACACCGCCATCGCAGGCAAGCCAGCTCCCACAGGTATATGCGTACATCTCGACGATCAGGTCGGCTGTCAGGCCGCCTCGCTTTGCTTTTGATTTGAGGCGCCCCGTTAAACCACGCTGGCCGTCATCCGATATTGATTTGGGGGGTAAACCGGCAGGACGCCGGTTTAGCCGCGCTGGGCCATGGATGGCCCATCGCGGCGGCCCCCCAAATTAATGTCGGATGACGGGCACACCGAGCCTGGGCGAGGTGCCGAGTGGTGGGGCAAGAGCCCTTTTGGTTACTTTTTGGGGCTCTGTACGGACCGGACACATGGTTGACGGGTGTGCGGGGACATGGTGGACACTTTTGGCGAGCCAACTTCGCCGGAAAGCCATCATGCCCTGGGACACGAGAGATACCATGAGCCTGAAAGAAGAGTTC
>NZ_JAEKDC010000058.1:0-620 GCF_016405645.1 Pseudomonas sp. MF5691 | reverse complement strand
AGAAAGCGGCTGGCATGGTCCATGATCGTCAGCGGATAACACCACACTCCGGCCCCTGTCAGAAACTGCCCCTTGTAGTCAGCGCTAAAGAGCTGATTTGGGGTCTCTGCCTTGCACAGGGGCTTTGGATAGACAGCCACGCGCTGACGCACACGTCGAGGTGCAATCAGATCAGCGGCCTTGAGGATGTTGTAAATGGTGGTTTTCGAGGGTGGATCCTGCCCGGGAAAACGCTGGCGCAAGTCGTTCTGAATCTTCTTCGGCCCGGGAATAGTCTCCCCGATAGAACGAAGCTCGATAATTGCTTGCCTGATAGCAAGAGGCACAACATAGGTTTGATTGTGCCGGCACCGGCTACGCTCTTCGAGCCCTCTGGGCCCTTCAGCCTCGTACCGCTCGACCCATTTGTAGCCAGTCTTCCGACTGACCTGGTAGTCGCGGCACAGCTGGCTAAAGGTATCTCTTTCAGCCAAATAGGCGGCGATGAACATCACTTTGAGGTCCATAGGTTTCAGCTCTTCCCAGGGCATGGTCAGATCCTCACAAAATCGACCCTGCCAGTTAATAACTGTTACCTATGTGCGTGAACTGATTTGTAACCCATGTGGGTGAGTCATACC
>NZ_JAEKDC010000057.1:0-792 GCF_016405645.1 Pseudomonas sp. MF5691 | reverse complement strand
GGCGGTGTCGGCCATCACGGGCTGCACGACGCCAGCCTGACGCGCAACGATGCGCAGCAGGGCTTCGCCGACCTTGACGGCGTTCACGGCCACGGGGCGCAGTTCGAACTGCTCACCGTTAGTGAGGATGATCAGGCTGACCAGGCTTTTGCACTGGCGGGCGATGCGATCCAGGTCAAAGCGCACCAGGGGCTGCCCATTGCTGACCCGTGCGCCTTGCTGGACCAGCAAGGCAAAGCCTTCGCCTTGCAGTTCGACGGTGTCGATGCCCACATGCAGCAGCACCTCGGCGCCATTGTCGGCGCGGATAGTCAGGGCGTGGCCGGTACGGGCAACGTGGATCACGACCCCGGCACACGGCGCATGCAGGCAATCGTTGAGGGGGTCGATGGCAATCCCGTCGCCCATGGCGCCACTGGCGAACACGTCGTCAGGCACATTGCCCAGGGTCAGCACTGGCCCGCTGAGGGGGGCGCTGAGGGTGAGGTCATTATTATTGTCGGGCATGGGCACGGTACTCATCAGGAAACGACAGAAATCAACTCAGTGGGTGCGAGTGACTTTGCTCAGGTGGCGGGGCTGGTCCGGGTCCATGCCCCGGGCCTGCGCCAGGCCGGCGGCCATCACGTAGAAGCTCTGGATTGCCAGGATCGGGTCCAGGGCCGGGTGTTCGGCGCGGCTGAGGGTCAGGTCGCGTTCGGCGATATCGTCGGGCGCGGCCAGCAGCACCCGAGCCCCGCGCTGGCGCATTTCCGTGGCCAGGCTCAGCAGGCCCGGCTGTTCGGCGCCGCG
>NZ_JAEKDC010000056.1:0-927 GCF_016405645.1 Pseudomonas sp. MF5691 | reverse complement strand
CTAGGCTCTGTACGTAAAGTATTGTCGCAAGCACCGCATAGCGCAGGCCAATGAGACCATCGCCGCAAAACTTGTTGCGAGCTTGTCGAAGCGCGTCACGATGCGACGGTTCTCCTTCAGCCAGCCAAACATGCGTTCGATGATGTTGCGCTGCCGATATTTGGGGCGATCAAAAAGTCGAGGCAATCCTGGCTTGGTTTTGCGCTTCATGCTTCGCAACGGAATGACTGGCTGCATGCGATAACGATCACAATACTGGCGCAGCGCTTCAGCGTCGTAACCCTTGTCAGCCAGCAACCAGCGGCAACGCTTGCGTGGGCGACCGCGCAGGCTGGGTATGCAAGCCTGATCGAGTAGCGGTTGGGCATAGGCTATATCGCTGGCTTGTCCGCCTGACAACAGGAAACGCAGAGGCACACCATTGGCGTCGCACAGCATGTGAATCTTGGTCGTCAGGCCACCCCGGCTGCGCCCGAGCGCGTGGTCTTGCGGTTCTTCAAATCCCCTTTTTTCCCGGCACCTGATGAGGCCCGGGTTGCTCGTACGGCAGTGGAGTCGATCATCCATGTTTCCAAGTCAATCAAACCCTGCTCATTCAATCGGATATGAAGACGCTTGAGCATCTGATCAAAAGCTCCGCAATCACGCCATCCCCGGAACCGTTGATAGATCGTTGACCAAGGGCCGAATCGTTCGGGCATGTCTCGCCAGGCTGCGCCAGAGCAAAGCACCCAGAGAATACCGTTTAGCATCAGGCGATCATCGGCCCGAGGGCGCCCGGTGCGCTGATTTTTGGTGAAGATATCTGCAACCAGATCCCAGGCTGCGTCGGGGAGTTCATACCGCTTTGCCATCTTGGCCTCCTGGCTTTAATGGCGGTGTATTTTACAGAAAATCGTATTTCTTGGGTTTACGTACAGAGCCTAG
>NZ_JAEKDC010000055.1:0-1261 GCF_016405645.1 Pseudomonas sp. MF5691 | reverse complement strand
TGTACGGACCGGACACATGGTTGACGGGTGTGCGGGGACATGGTGGACACTTTTGGCGAGCCAACTTCGCCGGAAAGCCATCATGCCCTGGGACACGAGAGATACCATGAGCCTGAAAGAAGAGTTCATTGCCTTAGCACGGCAACCCGGCAGCAATAAACGAGAGCTGTGTCGACGGTTCGGCATCAGTCCGCAAACGGCCTATAAGTGGTTGAAACGCTATGAAATGCAGGGGCAGTCTGGACTGCAAGAGAAGTCCCGAAAACCTGCGACTAGCCCAAAGCTAACCGCGCCAGCTCTGGAAGCGGAAGTCATAGCGCTTAGGCGAGCACATCCCGCTTGGGGCGGACGTACAATCAGCAGCCTTTTGAAAAAGCAGATTGCTCCTAGCACTGTCACCAATGTTCTGCACCGATGCGGGCTGATTCAGCCTGTTCAGAAGGAACAAGAAGCAAAGCTGAGATTTGAACACGATGCACCTAACGATCTTTGGCAGATGGATTTCAAAGGGCACTTCCCGACGCAAGAAGGCCGATGCCATCCGCTGACGTTGTTGGACGATCACTCACGATTCAATTTGGCGATTCAAGCTTGTGATAACGAGCGTGGAATCACAGTGAAGGAAAAGATGATCGAGGTATTCCAGCGCTTTGGTTTACCGGCTCGCATCAACGTTGACAATGGGCCGCCATGGGGCTCGCCACGCAACCCTGGGGAAATCACAGAATTAAGTATCTGGTTGATTCGCTTGGGGATCAGGATCAGCTTCAGTCGTCCTTATCACCCTCAAACCAATGGAAAGATTGAGCGCTTCCATCGTTCACTCAAAGCCGAGGTGCTTGATGGGCGTCAATTCTCCACGATCAAGGATGCTCAAACAGCGTTTGATCAATGGCGTGAGGTCTATAACTTAAAACGCCCTCACCAAGCACTGGACTACAAGGTGCCTATGGACCGGTATCGAGCAAGCCCCTGGGCTTATCCGCAGCAGCTATCGGAGTTTGAATATGGGCCGGATGATGTGCTGGCCAAGGTTTATCACAGCCGATTTCGCTTTCAGAAACGTTACTTCAGCATTGCCAAGGGGCTGGTTGGGCAGCACATCGCAGTTCGGCCTAACCCTGAAAGTGACGGGCTCTTTGACGTCTACTTCTGCCACCATTTCCTACGAACGATCGACGTGAGCAAACCGGACTATGGTTCATAATGTGTCAACTATGTCCCCGCACATGTGTCCACTATGTGTCCGGTCCGTACAGGG
>NZ_JAEKDC010000054.1:0-1444 GCF_016405645.1 Pseudomonas sp. MF5691 | reverse complement strand
TGAACTGCCCCCCGAATGTTGGACAGGGACGCTATTGATTCAGCGTCTGGATACGAAATTGTACCGGACTCAAGCCATTCAGTCTGAGGCTTATGCGGTCTTGGTTGTAGTAGGCAATGTAATCCTCTATGCCTGATGCCAGCTGCTCCACACTCTCAAATGATTCCAGATAGAAAAACTCGCTCTTGAGTGTGCCGAAAAAGCTTTCCATGGCGGCATTGTCCAAGCAATTACCCTTGCGCGACATGCTCTGCTCGATGCTCTTTTCGGCCAGCATATGTCGGTAGGTAGGCTGCCTGTACTGCCAACCCTGGTCAGAGTGCAGTATTGGTTTTTCATCTCGACTCAGTCGCCCGAAGGCTTTTTCCAGCATCATCGAGACCATCCTGAATTCGGGACGTCGGTTGATCTGGTAGGCCAGGATCTCGCCGTTGTACAAATCCATGAGAGGCGAGAGAAACAGCTTTTGCCCCTTCACCTTGAACTCCGTCACGTCGGTTACCCATTTCTGGTTAGGGGCTTCTGCCTTAAATTCGCGCTTTAGTAGATCAGGCGCAACAAGCCCTTCAGCACCTCGGTAAGAGCGATATTTCTTCACTTTGACCAGCGACTTGAGGCCCATTATCTGCATCAGCCGATGCACCTTTTTGTGATTGATCAACTCACCACTGTTTCCAAGGGTCGCAGTGATACGGCGGTAGCCGTAACGCCCCTTATTCCCGTGAAAGACGCTGCGGATGCGATCTTTAAGGTCGGCATGCTTGTCGGTTAGCAGTGTTTTGCTTTGGTAATAGAAGGTGCTGCGTGCAAGTCCCGCTGCACGTAGCAACAGAGCAAGTGGATGCTCATGCCTCAATCCTTGGACGGCCTGCGTTTTTTTGGCTGCGCAGTACGGGGATCCGCTTGGATTAAGGCATCGAGCTTTTTTAAATAGGCATTCTCCGCGCGCAGATAGGCCAGTTCTGCGAGCATTTGTTCAGGGGTCAGCTCTGCGTCCGCAGGAAGAGCAGGACTTGCTTTGGGTTGTCTGGAAGGTTTGCGGGGCATGCTGGACTCTTGAAGACGATGCGGTTGTAGCGCTTCTACGCCGCCCTCATCGTACAGCTTTTGCCACTGCCTGATACTGCTTGGGCCACGGATATCAAACTGTATACAGGCCTGTTGGGCCGACAGTCCGTCTTGTTCGATGCACTGCAAAACCTTCAATTTAAACTGGGCATCGTAATGGCTGTACTTAGCAATCAAGCCAGAGGAACCGTGCTTTTCAAAACCCTTGATCCAGCGCCGCAGTAGCGATGGACTCAAGCCATGCCTGAGGGCCACCTCATGAACGCTACTGGCAGACAGACACTCTTCAATCAGTGATTGCTTGAGCGCTAGGTTGTATTTCGTCATGGAACACCCTCCCGAGGGGTCAGGTGTCCAACATTCGGGGGGCAGTTCA
>NZ_JAEKDC010000053.1:0-1470 GCF_016405645.1 Pseudomonas sp. MF5691 | reverse complement strand
ACAAGGTCGATGTGGTGCTGACCGCCACCAAAACCGTGGGTGAAGGCGGCGAGATCGTCTACACCGCTACCCTTGTGGATAAAAACGGCGCGCCGGTGACTAACATCACCAGCCCTGTGACCGTGACTCTGGATAACAATCAGGTCATCACCATCGGTGTGAACCAGTCGAGCGGTACTGTTTCGACTACAGCTCCGGATGACGTGTACAAAGGCGACCAGACTGTTACTACCGGCATTAAAGAAGTCACCGGTGGCGAGCACTTTGAGAACCTGGTTCCGGGCACTGACAAGGTCACCACGACTGTTACTGATACCCCAGGTACCGATAACACCACGACAGTGACGCTGACGGCTCCATCGGAAGTGAGTGAGGGTGGGAAAATCACCTACACCGCTACGCTTTCGAATAAAGCGGATACCGACGTCACCCTCACTCTCGACAACAAACAGACCATCACCATCAAAGCTGGCGAAACTGTTGGCACTGTGACAGTTGATGCCCCAGGCGATGACGTGTTCGTCGACAAGAGCACCCAAACCGTTCAGATCACCGGGACTGACGGCGGCAACTTCGAGAAGCTCGTGGTTGCTGGCGATGGCGCGACTACCACCATCAACGACACCATCGACAAGGTCGATGTGGTCCTGACCGCCACTAAAACCGTGGGTGAAGGCGGCGAGATCGTTTACACCGCTACCCTTGTGGATAAAAACGGCGCGCCGGTGACTAACATCACCAGCCCTGTGACTGTGACCCTGGATAACAATCAGGTCATCACCATTGGTGTGAACCAGTCGAGCGGTACTGTTTCGACTACAGCTCCGGATGACGTGTACAAAGGCGATCAGACTGTTACTACCGGTATTAAAGAAGTCACCGGTGGCGAGCACTTTGAGAACCTGGTTCCGGGTACCGATAAAGTCACCACCATCGTGACTGACACACCGGGCACAGATAACACCACTACCGTCACCCTGACCGCGCCAAGCGCCGTCAACGAAGGCGGCACCATCACCTACACCGCCACCTTGAGCAACAAGGCTGACACTGACGTCACCTTGACCCTCGATAACAAGCAAACCATCACCATCAAGGCCGGTGAAACTGTCGGCACCGTCACCGTTGATGCCCCTGGCGATGACGTGTTCGTCGACAAGAGCACCCAGACTGTCCAGATCACCGGGACTGACGGCGGCAACTTCGAGAAGCTCGTAGTCGCTGGCGATGGCGCAACCACAACCATCAACGACACCATCGACAAGGTCGATGTGGTCCTGACCGCCACTAAAACTGTGGGCGAAGGCGGCGAGATCGTTTACACCGCTACCCTTGTGGATAAAAACGGCGCGCCGGTGACTAACATCACCAGCCCTGTGACCGTGACCCTGGATAACAACCAGGTCATCACCATCGGTGTGAACCAGTCGAGCGGTACTGTTTCGACTACAGCTCCGGATGACGTGTACA
>NZ_JAEKDC010000052.1:0-1641 GCF_016405645.1 Pseudomonas sp. MF5691 | reverse complement strand
CGGTACGTGTCAAGGTACCTGTCGCCTTAGTACTGCTGCGGCTAACCCATTGCGCCCTTAACTTCAGGGCGTTCTGGGTTCAAATACACCGCATCTGCCAACTTCCAGTTGCGTGTCCTGGTACTCCAGCGGCTCGGATTAGCTTCTCTGGCATCTTCATATAGCGCCACTCGGGCTTGTAATAGAGCTGTCGCCTTGCCTTCGTGGCGCTCGTTCGGCGTCACGTATTTCAAGGCGCTGTGACGATGATCTTCGTTGTACCACTCGATAAATTTTTGTACCCAAAGTCTTGCTTCTGTGAGGGTATCAAACGGCTGGTCCGGCCAGAGTGGGCAGTACTTTGCGGTACGAAAAAGTGCTTCGGCGTATGCATTGTCGTTGCTCACGCGCGGTCGGCTAAATGACGGCTCTACGCCTAGCGAAACCATGCTTTCACGCAGCAAAGAGCCTCTCATAACGTGACCATTATCCGAGTGCAGCACCAATGGACGACCGGCCGTGTGTTCGCGTAAGCAGCCCTTTTCGAGCAGTTCGCACGCATGCTCAGCGCACTCCACCTCATGCACCTCATTGGCGACCAATTTACGGCTGTAGATGTCCTTGACCATGTACCAGTAGAAAAAACGGCCCTTGACGGTGCTGGGTAACCAGGTGATATCCCAGCACCACACTTGATTGGGGCCGTCAGCACAATGCGTTGTCAGCGCCCTGCGTTTCGGAGCTTTGGCACGACCACGGCGCACGTTTTGATTAGCCGCTTTTAACACGCGATAAAACGTCGACTCCGAAGCCAGATAGATACCCTCATCCGCCAGCTTAGGAACGATTTGGTGCGGTGTGAGGCTGGCGTAGCCAGCCTGACTGGCCGCATCAAGCACCGCTTGGCGCTCCGCTTCGCTGAGTTTGTTTGACGGCGCTGCCCGCTGAGCCAGCAGGCGCTTGTCGCAGGCGGCGTATCGCCAACGTTGAACCGTGCGCAGGCTCAGTCCCAGCTCGTTGCACGCCCGATATCGACGAGCCCCACCGAGCACCGCCTCGGCAATCAACTGCATGGCTTGCGTACGATCAGAGGCGCTGATCAGTCTTCCTTGTCCTTGCCCCAGATCGCATTGGCTTTTTTTCTGAGTTCCAGCAAAGCCTCCGCCTCAGCACGTCCAGCATCGGATTGGATCAACTGACGTTCCAGCTCTTTGATTCGTCGTTGTTCGGCAGTTTTCTCTGCGCTGGGCTTCAGGTCAGCCAGGGTATTGGCGTTTTGACAGGCTTCGCGCCACTGCTGGATTTGCTCCGGATAAACGCCCTTGATTCGGCAGTATTGGGAGATTTCCACCTCGCTCAACGGAGCGGTTTCCATGACAGCATTGAATTTATCGGCGCTGGACCATTGATCACTGGTTTTGCCGTTTCCCGGCACGATCAAACCTTTATCTCTAGCCATTTGTCTCCAGTTACGCAGTGACTGTGGCGTGAGGTTGAGCGCAACGGCAAGGTCTGCCACTGAGCGATTGAGGGGCGGCATCATTTGCAGAACGGCCCAGTCTTTGAATTCGTCGTCATAACGCTTGGACATTGCTACACACCTTCGCCCTCTTGAATAATTGAGTCAATCAACAAGCGCGACAGGTAGCCTGACACGGAGGG
>NZ_JAEKDC010000050.1:0-2991 GCF_016405645.1 Pseudomonas sp. MF5691 | reverse complement strand
TGAATGTTGATTTCTAGTCTTTGACTAGTTCGTTCTTTAAAAATTTGGGTATGTGATAGAAAGATAGACTGAACGTTACTTTCACTGGTAACGGATCAGGCTAAGGTAAAATTTGTGAGTTACTCAAATTGAGTATTATCGAATTTTCGGCGAATGTCGTCTTCACAGTATAACCAGATTGCTTGGGGTTATATGGTCAAGTGAAGAAGCGCATACGGTGGATGCCTTGGCAGTCAGAGGCGATGAAAGACGTGGTAGCCTGCGAAAAGCTTCGGGGAGTCGGCAAACAGACTTTGATCCGGAGATGTCTGAATGGGGGAACCCAGCCATCATAAGATGGTTATCTTAAGCTGAATACATAGGCTTAAGAGGCGAACCAGGGGAACTGAAACATCTAAGTACCCTGAGGAAAAGAAATCAACCGAGATTCCCTTAGTAGTGGCGAGCGAACGGGGACTAGCCCTTAAGTGGCTTTGAGATTAGCGGAACGCTCTGGAAAGTGCGGCCATAGTGGGTGATAGCCCTGTACGCGAAAATCTCTTAGTCATGAAATCGAGTAGGACGGAGCACGAGAAACTTTGTCTGAATATGGGGGGACCATCCTCCAAGGCTAAATACTACTGACTGACCGATAGTGAACTAGTACCGTGAGGGAAAGGCGAAAAGAACCCCGGAGAGGGGAGTGAAATAGATCCTGAAACCGTATGCGTACAAGCAGTGGGAGCCCACTTTGTTGGGTGACTGCGTACCTTTTGTATAATGGGTCAGCGACTTATTTTCAGTGGCGAGCTTAACCGAATAGGGGAGGCGTAGCGAAAGCGAGTCTTAATAGGGCGTCTAGTCGCTGGGAATAGACCCGAAACCGGGCGATCTATCCATGGGCAGGTTGAAGGTTGGGTAACACTAACTGGAGGACCGAACCGACTACCGTTGAAAAGTTAGCGGATGACCTGTGGATCGGAGTGAAAGGCTAATCAAGCTCGGAGATAGCTGGTTCTCCTCGAAAGCTATTTAGGTAGCGCCTCATGTATCACTGTAGGGGGTAGAGCACTGTTTCGGCTAGGGGGTCATCCCGACTTACCAAACCGATGCAAACTCCGAATACCTACAAGTGCCGAGCATGGGAGACACACGGCGGGTGCTAACGTCCGTCGTGAAAAGGGAAACAACCCAGACCGTCAGCTAAGGTCCCAAAGTTATGGTTAAGTGGGAAACGATGTGGGAAGGCTTAGACAGCTAGGAGGTTGGCTTAGAAGCAGCCACCCTTTAAAGAAAGCGTAATAGCTCACTAGTCGAGTCGGCCTGCGCGGAAGATGTAACGGGGCTCAAACCATACACCGAAGCTACGGGTATCATCTTCGGATGATGCGGTAGAGGAGCGTTCTGTAAGCCTGTGAAGGTGAGTTGAGAAGCTTGCTGGAGGTATCAGAAGTGCGAATGCTGACATGAGTAACGACAATGGGTGTGAAAAACACCCACGCCGAAAGACCAAGGTTTCCTGCGCAACGTTAATCGACGCAGGGTTAGTCGGTCCCTAAGGCGAGGCTGAAAAGCGTAGTCGATGGAAAACAGGTTAATATTCCTGTACTTCTGGTTATTGCGATGGAGGGACGGAGAAGGCTAGGCCAGCTTGGCGTTGGTTGTCCAAGTTTAAGGTGGTAGGCTGGAATCTTAGGTAAATCCGGGATTCTAAGGCCGAGAGCTGATGACGAGTCATCTTTTAGATGACGAAGTGGTTGATGCCATGCTTCCAAGAAAAGCTTCTAAGCTTCAGGTAACCAGGAACCGTACCCCAAACCGACACAGGTGGTTGGGTAGAGAATACCAAGGCGCTTGAGAGAACTCGGGTGAAGGAACTAGGCAAAATGGCACCGTAACTTCGGGAGAAGGTGCGCCGGTGAGGGTGAAGGACTTGCTCCGTAAGCTCATGCCGGTCGAAGATACCAGGCCGCTGCGACTGTTTATTAAAAACACAGCACTCTGCAAACACGAAAGTGGACGTATAGGGTGTGACGCCTGCCCGGTGCCGGAAGGTTAATTGATGGGGTTAGCTAACGCGAAGCTCTTGATCGAAGCCCCGGTAAACGGCGGCCGTAACTATAACGGTCCTAAGGTAGCGAAATTCCTTGTCGGGTAAGTTCCGACCTGCACGAATGGCGTAACGATGGCGGCGCTGTCTCCACCCGAGACTCAGTGAAATTGAAATCGCTGTGAAGATGCAGTGTATCCGCGGCTAGACGGAAAGACCCCGTGAACCTTTACTATAGCTTTGCACTGGACTTTGAATTTGCTTGTGTAGGATAGGTGGGAGGCTTTGAAGCGTGGACGCCAGTTCGCGTGGAGCCAACCTTGAAATACCACCCTGGCAACTTTGAGGTTCTAACTCAGGTCCGTTATCCGGATCGAGGACAGTGTATGGTGGGTAGTTTGACTGGGGCGGTCTCCTCCTAAAGAGTAACGGAGGAGTACGAAGGTGCGCTCAGACCGGTCGGAAATCGGTCGTAGAGTATAAAGGCAAAAGCGCGCTTGACTGCGAGACAGACACGTCGAGCAGGTACGAAAGTAGGTCTTAGTGATCCGGTGGTTCTGTATGGAAGGGCCATCGCTCAACGGATAAAAGGTACTCCGGGGATAACAGGCTGATACCGCCCAAGAGTTCATATCGACGGCGGTGTTTGGCACCTCGATGTCGGCTCATCACATCCTGGGGCTGAAGCCGGTCCCAAGGGTATGGCTGTTCGCCATTTAAAGTGGTACGCGAGCTGGGTTTAGAACGTCGTGAGACAGTTCGGTCCCTATCTGCCGTGGACGTTTGAGATTTGAGAGGGGCTGCTCCTAGTACGAGAGGACCGGAGTGGACGAACCTCTGGTGTTCCGGTTGTCACGCCAGTGGCATTGCCGGGTAGCTATGTTCGGAATAGATAACCGCTGAAAGCATCTAAGCGGGAAACTAGCCTCAAGATGAGATCTCACTGGAACCTTGAGTTCCCT